>NZ_AKZQ01000020.1:0-357 GCF_000278705.1 Flavobacterium sp. F52
GTGATTGCGAGTGCAAATATACAGCTAGATTTTATATTTGCAAGCCTTTTTCTGAAAAAAAAGTGAAATATTTTTTACAACATTGTTTATCAAACTTCTACAAATGCAATATACCCCGACCACTTCCGATTAAAAATCGGAATGCTCTGAACCAGCTGAGTCAGTCGACTATTTTATTAGGTTGCTATTATTTATGATTGATTTATATAAAAGCTGCTAGATTTTATATTTGCAAGCCTTTTTCTGAAAAAAAGTGAAATATTTTTTACAACATTGTTTATCAAACTTCTACAAATACAATATACCCCGACCGCTTCCGATTAAAAATCGGAATGCTCTGAACCAGCTGAGCTAATC
>NZ_AKZQ01000021.1:0-6096 GCF_000278705.1 Flavobacterium sp. F52
CAGCTGCCCTAGAACTTTTTCCCAAACAGATGCGTCAGCGATGGAAGCTATATCTCCCGAATTGGAATAACAGGGCTTTTCAGTCGCATGTAAATGTTTTTGTTAGTGAGGCTGATTAATATGTTTTATTTGCATTGATTTTTATTCAGAAGTTTAACTTTAGGTCAACTTTTTATTGATGAGCTTTAGAGTGGTTATAATTGATTAAAATTGTTGTTTTTACTTGGATAGCTTTTGTATTAATTTGTTTTAAATTTGACTATAATGAAATTAAAAATCGATAGAAGAGTTAATTCGAATTATAAATAGTTCTCAAGAATTAAATTTGAAAACCGAGCTTGCCATTTAGCAGGCTCTCCAATAGTCGAAAACTGATGTATTGCAGTTAATCTACTTATATTTGCCCAATCTTTTGAACAATTGCTTCGCAGGCCTTCCACTAAAAACTAATCCATTATGATAAAATACAGCACAGATTCTAAAGTTGATTTTTATTTTGAAAAGGCTGAAAAGTGGAAAGCCGAAATTGAACAAATGAGAGAAATTGTTTTAGATTGTCATTTGTCTGAAGAATTGAAATGGGGATCTCCTTGTTATACTTTCGAAAAAGCCAATATTGTATTAATCCATTATTTCAAAGAATATTGCGCTTTTTTGTTTTTCAAAGGTGCTTTAATGAAAGATCCGGATAATATTTTGATTCAACAGTCGGATAATGTGCAGGCAGCACGTCAAGTTCGATTTACTAATGTTGAGGATATTTTGACGAAAAAAGAAATTTTGAAAAGGTATATTTTTGAAGCTGCTGAAATTGAGAAATCGGGAAAGAAAGTAGAACTTAAAAAAGTTTCGGATTTTGAAATTGCTGAAGAACTTCAGAGTAAATTTGATTCTGATGTTGATTTTAAAAAAGCTTTTTATGCTTTGACTCCTGGTAGACAGCGAGCGTATTTGCTTCATTTTTCTCAACCTAAACAATCTAAAACTAGAGAAGCTAGAGTAGAAAAAAATATTTCAAGAATTCTAGATGGGAAAGGCTTGAATGATTAAAAATATATAAATAAAAGAAAAACTCCTTTGTATAAAAGGAGTTTTTTGTTTTTATGTTTAAGAAATTTGCTGTTCAATGGTGTTTTTCTTTCGAATAGAAATAATAGACTGAAATAAAATTGAAGTCATCACTAAACTTATTCCAATGTAAAAAGATAAATTGACCGATTGCCCTTCATTAAAAAATAAAAAGGCTAATATTATGGAATAAATTGGCTCTAGGTTGAATGTTAGATTTATGGTAGGCGGGAATCTTTTTAAGGGATTCTGCAAACATTACATAAAGGGCAACCGTACAGCATGAAGCGAGAATCAATAAATAGAATATGTCTGTTAAGTTTGGAATAAAGGTTTGATCTGGAAAATTATAAAAATAAAATGGCAGAGCTGCGCCTAATACCAATGTTCCGCCAAGCATCTGATAAAAATTAATGAGTTTGCTGTCATAAAATTGTACCAGTCTTTCGTTATACAAGGCAGCAAATGCAGAAGAAATTACTCCAAGTAAAATTCCAAGTTGGTAAGAAGAATTAAAATGGAAAATCAGACTTATTCCTAATAAGGTAAGGATGCTTAATAAAGCTTGAACCAGATTAAATTTCTTTTTATTGAGAAGTGGTTCAAAAAAAGCAGTAAAAAAACTAGTTAAACAATAACACACAACGCCAATTGATATGTTAGAATATTTAATGCTGGCATAAAAGAAAATCCAGTGAATAGTAATTAGTACTCCAGCTTTAGAAATATTTACTGCTTCAGAAAATGATTTTAGCATTTTCAGATTGTATATTTTTAGAATAAAAAATAGAATAATTGAGGCAAAGAATACTCTATACCAAACCAGCGTGATTTCGTTAAGAGAAATAAGTTTTCCGAAAATGCCACTAAAACCAGCAAGTAAAACTGCAGAATGCAGTATCAAATAATATTTTTTCATAAGAAGTTGTCTGTCCTTTTTTGAAGGATATATTTTGAATATTAATAATTGAATTAAGGTAAAGGACACAGCAAAGTAGATCGAGAATGTTCAGTCAAGCGTCAATACTAAAGATGTATTATTAATTTGCTGGAGGAGGAAGACAACCTTTAAAACTCATAATAAAATTTGATTTTCAGCAAAATTAGGAAAAAAGCATTCTGTGAAAAAACGTAAAAAGTTATTTAAATGTGAAACTTCAAACATTTTAACAGTTGAATCGAATAAATCTGATTTTGATTTGAATATTTATTTGTAGAACTTGCATCGAAACAAAATTGCCAAATTACAAGTATAACACAATCTAATGAGTACAAGCCAATCTACTGCAGTAATTCTTGAAACAAAACAGCATTTTAAAATTTTAGACGGATTAAGAGGTATCGCAGCTTTTGCTGTTGTCGTGTTTCATTTTATGGAATGGATTTTTACCGATCCGAGTCAGAACTTTATTGGACACGGATTTTTAGCTGTTGATTTTTTCTTTTGCCTTTCAGGATTTGTAATCGGATATGCTTATGATGATCGCATTGCAAAAATGGGACTTCGTCATTTTTTTATATCGAGAATTGTAAGATTGCATCCGTTAGTTATTGCAGGATCAATATTAGGATTGTTGGCATTTTTATTTGATCCGTTTGGAGGTCATTTGGAATTGTATAGTACAGGAAAAATTATTTTGACATTTATCTGTTCTATATTTCTTATTCCGTTTCCGGTTATTGCAGATCGCGGTTTCAATTTGTTTAGTTTTAATGCGCCAGCATGGTCACTGTTTTGGGAATATATTGCCAATATCATTTATGCATTTGTGCTTTACAGAATTGCCAGAAGTTTTTTATTGCTGTTAACGATATTGTCTGCGATTGCAATCTGTTATGTCGGATATAATTCGGGCAATTTATTAGGAGGCTGGAGCGGACAAACTTTTTGGGATGGATGTGCGAGAATTTCATATTCTTTTTTAGCAGGATTGCTTATCTATAGATCCAATTGGATTATTAAAAACAAGCTCGGTTTTGGTGGATTGACTATTTTATTGCTATTAGCTTTTATTATGCCGTTTTCAGAATACAATTGGATTTCGGAACCTTTGGTTGTATTATTATATTTTCCGTTACTAATTTCTTTAGGAGCTGGAGCTGTTTTAAAACCTGGATTAAAAAAAGCTTGTATCTTTTCTGGCCAAATATCGTATCCGCTTTATATGACGCATTATGCAGTTTTATGGATGTTTGGAAATTATTATACCAATTACAAACCAGATACAACACAATTGACTTTGATAGTTGTAACTTCTGTGATTCTGCTGGTTGGTTTTGCATATTTAGTGATGGTGGTTTATGATATTCCATTTAGGAATTATTTGACGCAGAGAAGAAAAAAGATGATGGTAAAAGACATCCGATAGATATTTCTAATATTATAAAATTTGAGATGAAAAAATATTACTTAATTTTCGTGCTCAAATTATTTTTTAATCATTCAAAAGGACAAATAAAAAAAACATATCTATCATGAAACAAGTAGTAACAGCCAGTTTAGTTAATGTTTGTAAAAGTAAGCTTGATATTTTTCATCGTTTTATGAGGAAAGGGGCAACTGATGTTGAAATACAAGAACTGGAAAAATTTGTGGACCAAAAATTACCTGCATCTTATGTTAAATTGTTAAAAACCTATAACGGAGAAAAAAGAACATTAGGTTTTTTGGGAGGATTCGGATATTTAAGTATTGAAGCAGTTAAAAGAGAATGGTTGTTTTTTAAAAATGCTCCAGATACAAAGCCTGAAGCTATTAATCAGGTAAGAAAAATTACGAATGTTTTGTATTCGACTAAAAGAATTCCATTCGCCCACGATGGTTCTGGAAATTTTCTTTGTTTAGATTTTATTCCAAATACAGATGGTATTTTAGGGCAGGTCATCTATCTTCCTTGCGGAGATCCTGAGCCAATTTCAGTAGTTTCTGATAGTTTTGATGATTTTTTAAATTTGATGATTAGAAAAATTCAGTCCGAGAAATTAAAACTGGTTGATGAAAGAGAAGATTGGGACGCAGAAGACTGGGCGAAAGCAGATATTTATTTTGAGCGTACATGGAATAATGATTGGAGTGATATTGCAGAAGAATATAATTCAAAAGATAGTTTTGGTTGTTAATTGCAATCATGCTGAGTACCATTTTTTTAAATCAGTGTTTTTTTATAGATTATCCTTAATTCGTTTTGTTATTTCTTCAATTGTACCCATTCCGTCAAAAGTTAAAACTTTAATTTTGGACTTCATACATTCGATTGCTGGTCTGGTTGAACTTTCAAAAACTGCAATTCTTTTAAGGTGAATATTAACATCTTTGTCATCCTTTCTGTTAGAAGTTTCGGCTCTTTTCTGTGCTCTTTTTAAAAGTTCTTCTTTTGGAACGTCAATATTAATTACTTTTCCAATTTCTAGATTTTTAGATTTAACGAGTTCTAATAAATCATTTACTTGCGGTTCAGTTCTTGGATAACCGTCTAAAATGATTCCTTTAGCAGCGATATTTTCATCCAATATTTTGCTAAAAAGATCTTTCATTATTGAGTCAGGAACCAAATCTCCTTTTTCTTCATATTGAGACATTATTTTTCCAATTTCCGTTTCATTTTGTTTTTCCAAACGGCATCTGTCTCCAGTTGAAATATGTTCAAAATGAAGTTCATCTTTTAAAATTTCGCATTGCGTGCCCTTACCAGAATATGGAGGGCCCGTAATTATTAATATTTCCATTTGTTGTAAAGCGTTTAATTCTCTTTCGAGTTTTATAGTTGTGAATGCGGTATTCTGATTTTACAAGGAATCACAAATTTACGAGAAAAAAAATATGCTTTTGCATAATAAAAACCTTAGGGGTGAGGCATTTGCAGATAATTTTAGAAATGTATAGCAGTTCATCAGCTAGCGATAGGCTTTTTTTAATGTGTGTTTTTGCTGAGAAATTCTAAAGCGCTGACGAAATTGAAATAAAGTTTTCTCTCTAACTTTAAATAAAAAACTCCATTAGAAATAATGGAGTTTTTTATTTAAAATCTCATTTCTCATGTTTTAAAATTTTAAAAGTAAAAACAATTAGTATATTTGTAACTTTTAAGTATAGACTATACTCTATGCTTTATTGTTTTTAATCAAAAATAAAAACTATGCTTGTAAACGAATTATCAAAAAAAACAGGACTGTCAATCCATACTATTAGATATTACGAAAATTTAGGAATGATTAAGGGATTGGCAGACGAAAAGGTGACTTCTAATAATTATAAACACTACGATGCTAATACAATTGAGCGTTTAGAAATCATTATAGAAGCAAGAGAGGTCGGGTTTACTTTGGCAGAAATAAAAAAAATATTGATTAGCTGGTTCGAAACAACAGATTCGAAACCAGAAACGCTCGAGCTTTTTCAAGCCAAAATAAAAGAGATCGATGATAAAATGAAATATTTCAAACAAACGAAGAGTCTTCTTGAAAAAGTATGTGAGAAAATAAAAAATAATGAATGATAATTTGCTTTCAATCAGGTAAGTAAAAAAACTCCTTAATTTCTTAAGGAGTTTCTTGGTGGGCGATGATAGCTTGTTCCGATTTTTTATCGGAAGGTTCGAACCCCCGACCACTTCCGATGAAAATCGGAATGCTCTGAACTTCCTTGTTTATAATCCTTGTTTTTAAATTTATAACGACAAAAAAACTCCAAAATCAAGTGACTTTGGAGTTTTTAAATTCTGTGGGCGATGAGGGGTTCGAACCCCCGACCACTTCCGATGAAAAATCGGAATGCTCTGAGCTTCCTTGTCTAATCCCTGTTTTTAAATTTATAACGGCAAAAAAGAACTCCAAAAGCAAGTAACTTTGGAGTTTTTAAAATTCTGTGGGCGATGAGGGGTTCGAACCCCCGACCACTTCCGATGAAAAATCGGAATGCTCTGAACTTCCTTGTCTAATCCCTGTTTTTAAATTTATAACGACAAAAAAAACTCCAAAATCAAGTGACTTTGGAGTTTTTAAAATTCTGTGGGCGATGAGGGGTTCGAA
>NZ_AKZQ01000022.1:0-4000 GCF_000278705.1 Flavobacterium sp. F52
CCTATTTTACTAGGTTGCTATCGTTTGTGATTGCGAGTGCAAATATACGCTAGTTTTTGAGTTCTGCAAAGAAATTCGAATAAAAAATAAAACTTTTTTAAAAATAGTTTATATCTTCTTGTTTATGAATTTGTTATTAAAATGATTTTTTTGAAGTTTTTTCTACATCAAAAGTATATTTTAGTTCAAAGGCAATTCGGCAACAACAAAAGTGCTTCCGCCAACGTAAATAAAATCATTTTCTGAGGCATTTTTCTTTGCTTCCGCGAAAGCGATTTCAACAGAATCGTATTTTTCTCCAATTAAACTGAATTTTTCAGCCGCATTTTTTAAAGTTTCTGCTGGCAAAGCTCGTGACGAATCTGGATGGCAGAAATAATATTGCGCTTCTTTTGGAAAAAGTGGCAAAATAGAATCCAAATCTTTATCATTTACAACTCCTAGAACAATATGCATTTTCTCGTATTTTTCGTTTTTCAGCTGATTCATCACAACCGATAATCCGTGTTTGTTGTGAGCAGTATCGCAGATTATTTTTGGATTTTCTCCCAATTGCTGCCATCTGCCTTGTAAGCCCGTATTTTTTACAACATTCAGTAAACCTTCTTTTAATTGTTCTACGGAAATTTTAAAATCGGTTTCATTGTTCAAAATCGAAATTGTCTGCTGAACCGTTTTTTTGTTGTGAAACTGATAATCTCCAATCAAATCAGATAAATAAATTTGGTCAATTAAATCTGAAGCAAAATAAATCGGTGCGTTGTTTTCTTCGGCTTTAGCCAAAAAAACTGGTTTAGTTTCATCTGTATATTCGCCAATAACTACAGGAATATTCGGTTTAATAATTCCCGCTTTTTCGCCGGCAATCGCTTCCAGTGTATTTCCTAAAAATTGTGTATGATCTAAACCAATATTGGTAATTACCGAAACCAAAGGCGTGATAATATTAGTCGCATCTAGTCTTCCGCCAAGACCAACTTCGATAATCGCAATATCAACTTTTTCAGCAGCAAAATAATCAAAAGCCAATCCGACTGACATTTCGAAGAAACTCATATCATTAGCTTCAAAAAAAGATTTATGTTTTGCAATAAATTCAATAACAAAATCTTCTGAGATTTCTTTACCGTTGATTTTAATTCTTTCTCTAAAATCTTTTAAGTGTGGAGAAGTATACAAACCTACTTTGTAACCTGCTTCTTGCAGAACAGAAGAAAGCATGTGCGAAGTAGAACCTTTTCCGTTTGTCCCTGCTACATGAATGCACTTTAGCTCATTCTGCGGATTATCAAGATGGGCTGCCAATAATTTGATATTCGTTAAATCTTCTTTATACGCAGAAGCACCTTGCAATTGGTACATTGGAAGCTGATTAAACATCCAATTGGTAGTCTCTTGATAGTTCATTTGTTTAGATAAAATGGTTGTTGATTGAAATAAATTTCGATTTTTGTAGTTTAATATTACAGCGAAAATTATCTTTATTGCAAATTTCAAATATTTTTTAGAATTAATTATTAAAAACCAGAATTAATATATGTTTACTTTTATTCAGTTACAAACAGATACAATCGCAAATGCTTCAAATGTAGTGGTCGAAAAGATCGCGGCACCGCAAAATGAAATTTCAATGTTTGGTTTCATCATGAAAGGGGGAGTGTTCTTAATTCCAATCGCGTTGTTGCTGTTTTATACGATCTACCTGATTTTTGAACGTTATATGTACATTAGCCGAGCGTCTAAAATTGACAGCAGATTAATGCAAGATATTGGTGAAAAATTACATTCTGGAAATATTGAATTAGCAAGAACAATTGTAGAAAGAAACAATACTGCAGCTGGAAATATCTTGAAAGAAGGTGTTCTAGTAATTGGAAGACCAATTGCTGAGATTGAAGCCAACATGGACCGCGCTGCCGATATTGAAATTGGAGAAATGGAAAGGCATTTAGGCCATCTTGGACTTATCGCAGGTATTGCGCCAACGTTAGGTTTCATCGGAACAATTTCCGGGGTTATCAAAATTTTCTATAGCATTTCGGTTACCGAAAATATCAGTATCGGAAATATTTCTGGAGGTTTATACGAGAAAATGATCAGTTCTGGTTCTGGATTAATTGTGGGGATTATTGCTTATAGTGCATACCACTTATTGAACGGAAAGATTGATAATTTTGCTTTAAAAATTCAGAAACAGATTTTAGAATTTGTCAATATAATTCAAAGAGCATAAGCCATGTCTATTAAAAGAAAAAGAAGATTTCACGCCGAAGTTGCGACTTCATCTTTGAGCGATATCATGTTTTTCCTGCTGTTGTTTTTCTTAATTATTTCAACACTGGCAAATCCGAATGTGATTAAGATGACTTTGCCAAAAGCTAAAGCGAATGAAAAAACCAATAAACAGCTAATTAGTTTATCGGTTACAGAAGATAAAAAGTTCTACATTGACAAACAGGAGGTAGATTTTGAAAATCTAGAAACGAGTTTAATGTCAAAAATAGGAACAGATAAAGAACAAACCGTTGTAGTTCGAATTCCGTTTAATCTGCAAGTTCAAGACTTAGTAGATGTTTTACAGATAGGGGTGAAGAACAATTTGAAGTTTGTAATTGCTACAAGTCCGAAGTAGTCATTGCGAGGAACGAAGCAATCACAATAAGGAATGTGCCACAATCTTGTCATTTCGACGAAGGAGAAATCTCCATAAGTAACTCCGTAATGAATATCCAATCTTTGTAGAGCTTCTCGCGAAGATTTCTCCTTCGTCGAAATGACAAACGAGGCGAAGTGAGTGTGTCGAAATAAAACTTAATAAAAAAGGCTTTCAGATTTCTGAAAGCCTTTTTCTATGATAACAGTGTAAATTTGTGTAATTCGTGTTTTCTAATTAATCTAAACTAAAATTATAAATAATTTTTCCAACTTGTTTTGCAGCGGCATTTGCATCGGCAGACCATTTGGTGTTTAATGCTGCGATTTTAGCTTGTTCTAATAAACAGCTTGCTGTATTTGTTGTTCCTTTTACTCCTGGCGTTGCGCTTATGGTTTTTCCATTTTGATCAACTGTAACTTCAACAACTACTCTTCCTTGTTCATTGCAAGTGTATTTAGGTGCTGGTTTAGAAAGTGCTTTTCGTCCATTTAATGAATATCCAGATCCTCCACCAGAACCGCCGCCGCTTCCAGCTCCATAACCGCTTCCGGTTCCAATACCATTTCCAGTTCCGTTTCCGCCTCCAGTTCCCCCCCCAGAACCACCACTTCCATAGTAACCGTTAGAGTTTAGACTTCCGTTTGATTTTCCTTTATTTCCTGCTGCTTTATCGTCTCCGTCACCACCTTTGTTCGAACCCTTCATAATGCTGGCTAATGCATCGTTTGTCGAATTAGAAACTTTTGGTTTCTCCGGTACAGGTTTTTGTATCGGTTTTTCAACAGGAACAGGTTTTTTAGGCTTTTCTTTTGTCGGAATTACAACGTCATTATCTGCAGTTGTATTTTCTTGTGTAATTATCGATTCCTCTTCTGGAGTTGCTTTTGCAGGCGCTTGTTTTACATTGTTTTTTACATCCAGAACTTCGCTTTTATAATTGGCGCCAGAACCTAAATCGCTGTCTCCAAAATTTATGGTTACGCCTCCACCGCCACCTCCGCCATCAGCAAGAGCAACATTGTTTTCTGGATTATATGGTGGCCAGAAACGTATAAATAACAGTAATAGAATTATTACTGCATAAATAGCTGTTGTGAATAGCAATGATTTCTTTTGGTCTGAAGAAATTGAGGAACTCATTTAAATTCTAAATTTTGAAATGTATTATTTTAAAAACGTTTAAAAGTAGTAAAAATTGTTTAGAATGAAAGAGAGAATTTAACCGCAAAGGGCGCTAAGATTTTTTTTAATTATAACGCAAAGGGCGCTAAGATTTACGCAAAGAAACGCAAAGCTTTAATGACTTAAAAATGAGTGAATCTTAAATATTAAGTTCGCAAAGCT